>NZ_JBHSWJ010000001.1:0-44813 GCF_042661605.1 Branchiibius cervicis | reverse complement strand
GGACGCCGGTGTCGCCGTGCCCACCACGCTCGCCGACTTCAACAAGGCTGCGGTCACGTTGAAGCAGAAGCAGGCCGGCAACTCCAAGTACTCCGGCTTCTGGGTGCCCGGCCAGGACTGGCGTAACGGCATCAGCTGGCTGTTCGCCAACGGCGGCGACATCGCCACCCAGGAGGGGGCAAGTGGGTCGGCAAGTTGTCCTCGGCCAACAGCATCAAGGGCCTGACGCAATGGCAGGATCTGGCCAAGAACTCCACCGTCGCGCCGAAGGACGGTAAGGACGCCGAGCCGTGGACTGCCTTCAACAACGGCCAGAACGCCATGTTCATGGCGCCCAGCTGGGCCCGGTGGAGTGTCGACAAGTCCAAGACCGCTGACCTGGGCGCGTTCGCGCTGCCGGGCACCGACGGTGGAGCGGCCCCGGTCTTCGCCGGTGGTTCCGACCTGGGCATTGCGGCCAAGTCCAAGAACCAGGACCAGGCGTTCAACCTGTTGAAGCTGATCTACAGCGACGACTACCAGAAGCTGCTCGCCAAGAACGGCCTCGGGCCGGCGAACTCCAACTTCACCTCGCTGATGGGCACCGACGAGTTCGCCAAGGCCGCGATCTCGGCGGCCAGCAACTCCAAGCTGACGCCGACCTCGCCCAACTGGGCCGGCATCGAGACCTCCAACGTGATGGAGGCGTTCTTCGGCAAGATCGCGAGCGGCGCTGACGTGGCCAGCACCGCCAAGGCGACCGATGCCGAACTGGAGAAGGCGCTGAACGCCAGCTCCTGATCCACCGGGCTCGCAGAGCCCACACCAACTACGTCGGGAGTCCGGCGACCCCGCCAAGCCGGGCTCCCGACGTACACCAATCTTTCTGCCCAGCAATCGAATCGACCAGGCCAGGACATGACGATCCTCATCAACGAACCCGTGACCGTGACGGGCCAACAGCCCAAGAAGGTACGGCGCCAATGGGTCAGTCGGTCACTGGGTCCCTGGTTGTTACTGCTTCCCGCCATCGTCGTGCTGGCCATCGGACTGGGCATCCCGCTAGTGCGCCAGTGCATCATGGCGTTCCAGCACTACGGCCGCGCCCAACAGTTCGGACAGCCGGCCACCTTTAACGGGGTCGACAACTTCAAGGCCGTCTTCACCGATCCCGACGTATGGGCCGTGGTCATCCGGTCCCTGGCCTTCTGCGCCGTCAATGTCATCGTCACGATGCTCATCGCGACCGCCATCGCACTGCTGATGACCCGCATCTCGACCGTGCCGCGGATCATCCTGCAGGTTTGCCTCCTGCTGGCTTGGGCGATGCCCGTCATCGCAGCAATGACCGTGTGGCAGTGGCTCTTTGACACCTCCTACGGCGTCATCAACTGGACACTGGTTCACCTGGGGTTCTCCGGTTTCGACCAGCACAACTGGCTGATCAATCCGCTGTCCTTCTTCTTCGTGGCCACCGTGATCGTGGTCTGGATGAGCGTGCCCTTCGTGGTGTTCACCCTCTACGCGGCCCTCACCCAGGTCTCCGACGAGATGCTGGAGGCCTCCGCGCTCGATGGAGCCAGCGGTCTGCAACGACTCCGCTACATCATCTACCCCACCATCCGACCGGTGATCTCGATCGTGGTTCTGCTCCAGATCGTTTGGGACCTGAGGGTTTTCGCCCAGATCAACTACTTGCAGGGCGTCGGCGGAACCGTCAGTGAGACCAACCTGCTCGGCACGTTCATCTACCAACTCGGCGTCGGTAACAGCAACTACGGCGTCGCCTCGGCGTTGGCCCTGCTGGTGCTGTTGATGACGCTGATCATCAGCTCGGGTTACATCCGCTCGTTGCTGAAGGAGGCTCAGGCATGAAATCCAAGGCAATGCGCACCCGCGGCTGGAACACCGTCGCCATCCTGCTCGCGGTCCTGTGGGTCTTCCCGGTCTACTGGATCGTCAACAGCTCGCTGCAACCGATCGAGAAGCTGCGCGGCACGACGCCGGCCTTCTTCCCCAGCTTCGACTTCTCCGCCTACAGCAGGGTTTTCGGTGCGGACTTCCTGGCCTCGCTGAAACTGTCGCTGATCGTGACCCTCATGGCGATCGTCGCAGCGGTGATCTGCGCCTTCATCGCCGCGGTGGCGATCTCCCGGTTCCGCTTCCGGGGCCGCATCTCCTTCATCCTGATCGTGCTCGCCGTGCAGATGATCCCGCCGGAGGCGTTGTTCATCTCCCAGTACAAGATGCTGGCCGACTGGAACCTCTACAACACCGCCTTCGGCCTGGCGCTGCTCTACACCGCGATGATCCTGCCCTTCACCATCTGGATGCTGCGCGGATTCGTCGATGGCGTGCCGCTGGAGCTCGAGGAAGCCGCGATGGTCGACGGGTGCAGCCGCATCGGCGCGTTCTTCCGGGTGACCTTCCCGCTGCTCGCGCCGGGCCTGGTCGCCTGCAGCGTCTACGGATTCCTGCAGGCCTGGAACGAATACACCCTGGCCGTCGTGGTGATGGACCCCAACAACCGGACCCTGCCGCTGTGGCTGCGCGGACTGTCCAGCGTGTCCAACCAGGCCGTCGACTGGCCGGCCGTCATGGCAGGGGCGACCCTGGTCGCGGTGCCGGTGATCGTGTTCTTCATGATCGTGCAGAACAAGATGGCCTCGGGCCTGGTGTCGGGTGCGGTGAAGGGTTGATGAGCGCCGACATCAAACGCGCGGCGTACGGCGTCCTGCTCGCCGCGTTCGACGGCACCTCGATCCCGGCTTGGCTACCCGCCGCCTACGAGGCCGGGCTCGGCGGAATCTGCCTCTACGGCAACAACATCGCCGAAGGATCCTCACTCGCGGCGCTGGGACGCGAGGTACGCGCCCTGGCTCCGGACGCCGTACTCACCTTGGACGAGGAGGGCGGGGACGTCACCCGGCTGCACGCTCTCGACGGTAGCCCCTACCCGGGCAACGCCGCCCTCGGTCGGGTCGACGACGAGGACGCCACGCGCGTGGTCGCCGCCGCCGTCGGTACCGAATTGCGCGATGCGGGAGTGTGGTTCAACCTCGCGCCGGTGGCCGATGTCAACAGCAACTGGCGCAACCCGGTGATCGGCACCCGCAGCTTCGGTGCGGACGCGGAGCTGGTCGGGCGGCACACGGTGGCCTATCTCACCGGCCTCGCCGACGCGGGTGTCGCCGGCTGTCTCAAACACTTCCCCGGCCACGGCGACACCGCGACCGACTCCCACGTGTCACTGCCCACGGTGACAGCCGACGCGGCAACCCTGCGCGAGCGCGAGCTCCTGCCGTTCCGGATGGCCATCGCGTCACAAGCGCCGGCCATCATGACCTCGCACGTTGTGTTGCAGGCCCTCGATCCCGGCCGCCCCGCGACCCTGAGCCACCGGGTCCTCACCGAGCTGCTGCGCGACGAACTGGGCTACGACGGGGTCATCGTCACCGACGCGCTCGATATGGCCGGTGCCAGCCAGGGTCGCGGAATCCCGGCCGCTGCCGTCGAATCCCTCGTCGCCGGAGCGGATCTACTGTGCCTGGGCCCGCTTCTCGGACCGACGCCGACGGTACTGCTCGAGTGCGTGCAGGCCATCGAAGCCGCGGTCCGTGACGGCAGTCTCGCGGCCAACCGGCTGCTCGACGCAGCGCAGCGCGTCGGCGCACTGCGGCAGCGATGGACCGGCGCGGCCATGCCCGATCCGGCCACCATCGCCACCGGACGCGCTCGAGCACGAGCCGTCGCCGACCGGGTCGTGTCCGACGCGCCCCACCTTGCGCCCGGCCCGGTCACGGTCCTCCGCATCACCAGCGGCACGAACCCCGCTGTCGGAGAGACGGTCTGGGGTCAATTGGCCCTCGGCTCGAGTACCGACGTCGCCGTCGATGCGCTCGATCAGACTGTGCCGCCGAGCGGACCAGCGGTGATCGTCGGGCGCCGGGCCAGCAGTGATCCTCGGGTCTGGGCGTGGCTGGCCCATTGCCTGGAGCAGAATCCGGAAGCGATCGCCGTCGAGCTGGGCTGGCCCACCCCCGCCGCCCTGCGACACCCGGCCGTGGTGTGCACCTGGGGGCAGGCCCGCGTCCTGACCGACGCTCTTGCGGAGGCATTGCGTCCCGGGTCGCACCTACGATCAGACAGGTGAGCATCGCACGACCTCGTCTTGCCCGAATCGCCGCTTCGTGCGCGTTGGCGCTGAGCCTGACCGGTTGTGCGTCATCGATCCATCTGACGCTGCCCTCGGGCGCCACCAGCTCGACGCCTCCAGCCAGCCCTACGCCTTCAGCAAGCCCGACACAAAGCACCACCCCCGGTAGCAGCGCGTCGAGTACCGGCGGCTTGCCCACCGCCGAGGACCTCACCCGCCAGATCGCCGCGAACTTCACCACCGCCAAGAGCGCTCACCTGGTCGCGACATACACCAAGAACGACGAAACGCGGACGCTGGACGTCTCCGGCACCGTGGACGGCAGCAACCAACGCACCGTGCTCACCATCAACAAGGACAACGTCAAGGCGGAGATCCGCACGGTCGACGCGCGCGTCTACGTGAACGGCAACGAGGCGTACTACCGATACTCCGGGGTGCCGAGCTCCCGGGCCAAGCAAGTCGCCGGACGCTGGTTGTCGATCCCGGCAGCCAGTGCCGCATCGACCACCCGGGACTTCACGTTGCGAACCATCTTCAGCGACCTGAACTCCAACCTGTCCAGGAGTGAGAGCCGCGGCCTGACCGTCACCGAGTCGAGCCGCGACGGGAAGAAGATCTGGCAGGCAGCCAACGCCCAGACCACGATCCTGGTGGCTGCCGACGGCAGCGGCCGGCTGCTGCGCGCATCCAACAAGGGCCTGCTGAACACCCAGGCCTACACGTTCGACCAGTGGGACTCGGCACCCACGGTCGATGCCCCGTCGAATGCGGTGACGACCTGAGCGCGACCAGCACCTACCATGACCGGATGACCCGTCACGTCACCCGAACCACCCTGTCCGTCGCTGCTGCTGGCCTGGCCCTTGCGCTGGCCGCCTGCGGCGGCACCACCACGGTCAGCACGACCGGCAGCAACTCCGCCGGTGCGAGTACGACGACCGGAAGCTCCACCTCCTCCGCCAGCCCGACGTCGACCACCAGCGCCGCCGCGGCAACTCCCACCGTGCAGGGTGCCGTGCGCCAGATGAACGCCGGCTTCGCGCAGGTCAAGAGCGCGCACGTGGTCGCCGAGGATCTCGATGGCAAGGACACGATCAAGATCGAGCTGGCCGGAACCGTCGACGGCAAGAACCAGCGCGGCTCGATCTCCAACAGCTCCGCCACCGACGGCGGTGTGGTGCAGTTCGTCGTGGTCGACGGCAAGGAATACGTGAACGGGGACGCCGCGTACTACAAGTCCTCGGGCAACACCAAGGGCTCGACCTACGCCGGTAAATGGGTGGTGGTTCCCTCGACCGCCGCCCAGAGCTTCAGCGATCTGACCCTCAAGAGCCTCTTCGATGAGATGGAAAGCGACTTCAGCGACGCCAAGACCACGAAGATGAAACTGACCACCGTTTCCGAGAACGGTGTGCCGGCTTGGCGGATCGCCGACAGCCAGACCACGGGGATCATCGCCGCCGACGGCTCGGGACATCTGATGCGCGCCGAGCACACCGAGGGCGGCAAGACCGAGAGGTACGTCTTCGACCGGTGGAACGCTGTTGCCCCGGCCACCGCACCGGCGGGGGCCATCCAGGGGTGAGGGTCAGTACCCCGCCAGCGCCCAGGCGGTGACCGCCAGCGGCAGCGCGATCAGCACCGCGCTGACCAGGCTCACGATCACCGTCTGGGCAGTGTAGGAACGAGTATCGGCCAACCGCTCGAGACGCGCGACGGCCGGGGCGCCGCCGGTACCCATCGCCCCGGCGGGATGCGGTGCATCCGCCAGCAACACGATCGCGCGGGCCACCGGCGTGCGACCCACAACCTGTTCGGCGCCGCGGTCGGCGAGGATCTCCACCAGCAAGCGGCCGCGACTCAGCCCGTGATCACTGCGCAACGCGGTGGGTACGGCGGTGTGCAGCACCGTGAAGAACTCCAGGATCAGGTCGTGCCGCTGCCGTAGGTGGGCCACCTCGTGCGCCAGGACCGCCTGCAGGCCGACCGGTCCCAACCGCTCGCCGACCGCGTCGCTGACCACCACACGGCCACTGAGGCCGGGGACGCAATACGCCGTCGGCGTCTCGAGCGCGAGCACGCGCAGGGAGTGCGGCGGGCTGCCCAGGGCGCGCCATCGACGTACGTCGGGTAGCGGCTCGCCGCCGGGATCCACCGCGAGCAGGTCGACGAGTTCGCGATGTTGGCGCCGGGAGGTCCGCAACGCCGTACCCACTCGATGGCCCCGGACGGCCAGGCGACCGCACAGGACACCGGAGATGACGACGGCCACCAGCACCAACGGCAGGTGGGCAGCGGGATTCGGTAGGTCGGGGCCGTCACGGACGACGCCGAGCACGGCCACGGGGGCGAGCAGGACGCCGGCCAGGATCGCGGCGACCGAAACCGCCTGCCACAGGAACAGGCTGGAACCCGGCGCGCGCACCTGACCGCGCCACCGCGGCAGCACATGGGTCGTGAGCACGCATGCCGCCGCGATGAACAGAAGAATCAGCGCCGGCACCCCTCCATTGTCTCGCAATCGGAGGGCTGCCGGCGCCGGTTCGCAGGCGATCAGACCGGGTCGGGTGCTTCCTCGTGGGCGGCGTGCTTGGGCGTGTGCTGCGAGGAGTCGCCGCTGATGGCCTGCAGCTTCTCGCCCTCGACGTCCACCGCCGGCAGGATCTTGTCCAGCCACTTCGGCAGCCACCAGGCCTTCTCCCCCATGAGGAACATCGCCGCCGGGATCAGGGTCATGCGGACCAGGAAGGCGTCGAAGAAGACGGCGGCCGCGAGCGCGAAGCCCATCGAGACGATGAACTGCTGACCTTGCAGCATGAACGCCGCGAACACCGAGATCATGATGCAGGCCGCGGCCGTCACGACGCGGGCACCGTGCCGGAAGCCGTCGACGACGGACTCATGGGCGTCGGCCCCGTGCACGTGGGCTTCTCGCATCCGGCTGACCAAGAACACCTGATAGTCCATCGCCAGGCCGAAGACGATCCCGATCAGGATGATCGGCAGGAAGCTGACGATCGGTTCGCCGGAGAAGATCCCGAAGGCGCCCTTCTGGAAGATCATCACCGTCGCACCGAACGTCGCGAGGACCGACAGCAGGAAGCCGATCGTGGCGGTGAGCGGGACCAGGATGGAGCGGAACACCATCATCAGCAGGATGAAGGCCAGGCCGACCACGATCGCCAGGTACTTCGGCAACGCCGAGGTCAAGGCGTCGGAGACGTCGGTCTGGATGGCGGTGACCCCGGTGACGCCGACCGTGGTCTTGGTCTGGGATTCGATACCTGCCTGACCGTCGCGCAGGTTCTGCAGCAACGTCGTCGTCGCCTCGTCGTCAGGACCCGACTTGGGCGTGATCAGGATCTGCGCACCCGTGGAGTCCTGGTTGACCGCGATCACCTGGGCGTTGGCCACGTCACCCTGTTTCGCGGCCCACTCGGTGACCCCGCCGAACGCCGCGAGGCGCTCCTTGGGGTCCTGGATCCCGGTGGCGTCGACCACGGTGATCAGGGGCGCGGCCCGGCCGGGGCCGAAGCCCTCGGTGATGAGGTCGGCGGCCTTGCGCTGGGTGGTATTGGTTGCCGCCGTCGAGTCGGTCGGCAGCGCCAGGTGCAGATCCTTGGCCGGCACCGCCAGCACGATCAGCACCAGCGTGATGATGCCGCCGATGACGGCCGGTCGCTTCCCGATGAAGCGTGCCCAGCGGACACCGTTGTTGATGACTTTGCCGTCGGAGTCGAGTTCGCGGTGCGGGGTGCGGAACGAGCCACCGAACGCATGCGACTTCAACATGCCGAGGATCGCCGGCAACAGGGTCAGGGCAACCAGCACCGCGAAGAACACGGTGCCCGCAGCCGCCATACCCATCGTGGTCAGGAACGGGATGCCGACGACGGCCAGCGCGGCAAGTGCGATCAATACGGTCAGGCCCGCGAAGACCACCGCGGAGCCGGCCTTTCCGACCGCCAGACCGGCCGCGTGGGCGCGGTCGTCGGTGTTCCGCAGTTCCGAGCGGTACCGGGACAGGATGAACAGGGTGTAGTCGATCCCGACCGCCAGACCGATCATCGTGGCCAGGATCGGAGTCGTGGTGCTGATAGTCGTGAACTTGCTGGCGATCATCACCCCGATGGTCCCTGCGCCGACGCCGACGAAGGCCGACAGGATCGGCAGGCCGGCGGCGACCAGGGAGCCGAAGGTGATCAACAGGACCAGCGCCGCGACCGCGACACCGAGCAGCTCTCCCGAGCCACCCTCGACATCGAAACTCTGCATGCCGCTGCCGTTGACCTCGGCCTGCAGACCGCTCTTGCGCGCGTCGGCCAGTGCGTCCAGCACCGCATCCTGGCTGGCCGGCTTCACATCGGTCACCTTGGCGACGTCGAAGTCGAAGGTCATCGTGCCGATCCGGCCGTCGGCGGACAGCGGTAGCAGCGCCTTGGCGTTGGCCTCGGCGACCGCCTGCGGCTGTCCCTGCTTGACCGCGGCCTGCACCGCCATCTGGTACTGCGCCGCCGAGGCCTGCACCGGGTTGACCAGCGTCTTGGCGTCCGCCGGCATCTGCGGGACCTTCTTCAACTGCGCGATCAGGTCGTTCACGGCATTGGAGTACGTGGGCTCCTTCAGGGTGTGACCCTTCGGCGCAGCGACGACGACCGTGACCGATGCCTGGTCCTCGGCGTTCCCGGTGCCCGGGAAGAGCTTCTGCTGCATCGTCTGCGCTTGCAGCGACGGGATGCCGGGGATGGAGAAGGTGTCCTGATAGGGCTGCTTAACCGCTCCCGCCAGGGCGCCGAACCCGACCAGCGCCACGATCCAGGCGGCCAGGAAGTAATACCACTTGCGGTACGCCGCGTGGCCGAGCTTGTAGAGCAGAGTCGCCATGGTTCCTCGTTCGGTGAGTGCGGTTCAGCGGATGGAAAGTAGGGACCGGGCCACCCGCAGGTGGTCACGGACGATGGTGTCGAGGCTTCGGTCGTCGGGGCGCTCGACGAATTGGTCCAGGGCGCTCCCGAAGACCCCTTTGATCACACTCAGCGCGACGCACGCCTCTTCGCGCGGCAACCCGGAGCGTTGCTCGACCAACTCGGTCATGGTCTTGGCGATGTCATCAAAGCGTTCGATCGCCGCGTTGAACACCCTCGGATTGGCGATGAGGCAATCTCGCATGGTGGCCCACTGCTCGCGGGTGAGTGGTCCCCACACGGTCAGCAGCGCGCAGACCAGTTCGCCGAGATCGCCGAGAATCTCACCCTGCGGGCCACCGGCCACGAACCTCTCGACGGCCTCGGTGGGCAGGCCGGGACGGGCGCCGAGGACGGCATCGAGCTTGCCCGGGAAGTAGTTGAACAGCGTGCGCCGGGACACCCCGGCCTGCTCGGCCAGTTCGTCGAGGGTGAAGTGGTCGTAACCCTGCTGGACGGCCAGACTCTGGGCGCAGAAGGTGATGCGCCGTGCCGTCTGGTCTCGGCGCGTCAGGGTGGACATGAACAAAACGTTTGCATTTTGATGCCTCAAAGTGCAATTCGGGTCGGTGTGATCCGCGCCTCACCCGGGTGCGCGGCAGACCGCCGCGTACCCCTCGGCGCGTAACCCGAGGGTGTGGGCGGCCTCGGCTAGGTTGAGAACAAGAAGCACTCCCGACGCGATTCTTCGAGGAAGACGACCATGACCGACTCCGATACCCCTAACACCCCGGACCCCCAGCAGCCCGCCCAGCCGGGCAGTCTCGGTCAGTCCTACCCCGGTCCGGAGCACACCCAACCGACCACCACGCACGGCACCCCCGCCGGCGGTCAGCCGCAGGCGCCGTACCAAGCCCCTACCCACCAGCAGGCTCCCCAGCCCGCCGCCGCGCAGCAGCCCGCAACCGGCCAACCGGCGCCCGGTCAACCGCGCCCCTCGCAGTACCAGCAGCCGACACAGGGCTATCCCCAGCAGGGCGCTCCCCAGGGCGCGCCGCGTCAGGGCTACCCCCAGCAGGGGTATCCGCAGCAGGGGTACCCCCAGCAGGGCGCTCCGCAGCAGGCGCAGCAGCCGAGCGGTCCGGGCTTCGGTCAACAGGCGGCAGCGGTGGGCGGCCAGTTCGCCAACGATGCCGGCAAAGTCGCCAAGGGCGCCGGTGACGGTCTGGGCGCGCTGTTCTCGGACCTGCAGTTCAAGAAGTCGCTGACCGGCAGGCTGGCCAGCATCGTCTTCCTCGGCGCCATCGTGTGGGCGGTGCTCAACCTGCTCAGCAACCTGACCTACTACTGGGGTTCCACCAACGGCTACAGCAACATGGGTGGCGGTTCGGCGACGTTCCACACCATCGCCGACATCATCTGGTTGTTGTTCTTCATCATCTCCGTGCGGATCCTGCTCGAGGTGGCGCTGAATATCGCCAAGATCGCCGGTCGCGACAAGGACTCGAGTAGCAAGTAAGCCGCCGTGGAGCGCACCGAGGCGCTGCTGGCCGACGGCCGACAGATCATCTGGTACGACGCCGACGGCACCCACCGGGTGCCGTCGGTCGATCGCCGGCCCTTGGAGCCGTCGGTCGTCATGTCGCAGATGCGGCATGACCCGCTGACCGGTGAATGGATCGCCGTCTCGTCGGCGCGGCAGAACCGCACCTACATGCCACCGGCCGATCAGTGCCCGCTGTGCCCGTCGCGCGATGGCCGGATGACCGAGGTCCCCTCGCCCGAGTACCAGGTCGTAGCCTTCGAGAACCGTTTTCCATCTTTCGCCACGCAGATCGAGGGCGTGATAACCGAGAACGACGGGTTCGAGCAGATCCGTCCCGCGACCGGTCGCTGCGAAGTCCTGTGCTTCACCAGCGATCACAATTCCACCTTCGCTGCGCTCACCCCGGCCCAGGCACGGCTGGTGGTGGACGCGTGGGCCGACCGCACGACGTACCTCAATGAACTCGAGGTCGTGAAGCACGTCTTCCCGTTCGAGAACAGGGGTATCGAGATCGGGGTGACCCTGCAGCACCCGCACGGGCAGATCTACGGCTACCCGTTCATTCCGCCCCGGGCGTACACCGAGTTGATGCACGCCGCCGCCCACCGTCAAGCCCACGGGCGGAACCTCTTCGGCGATCTCATCGCGTTCGAACAGGCGGGGCCGCGGACCGTGGCGAGCAACGAGGAATGGCTCGCGTTCGTGCCGTTCGCGGCCCGCTGGCCGGTGGAGGTGCATCTCTACCCGCTGCGGCGAGTGCACGACCTGAGCGAACTCGACGAGGCGCAACGCGACGCGTTCACCCTCATCTACCTGGACATCCTGGGCCGCTTCGACCGCATGTACGACTCGCGGCTGCCCTATATCGCCGGCTGGCAGCAAGCGCCGGCGCCCGATCCGGACAATCCCGACACGACCGCACTGCGCGACGAGGCATGGCTGCACCTGGAGCTCACCTCGATCCGGCGCGGGCCGGACAAGCTGAAGTACCTCGCCGGCTCCGAATCCGGGCAGGGTGCCTTCATCGCCGACATCCTGGCCGAGCCGCTGGCCGCGCGCCTCCGGGACCTGGCATGAGCGCGGTCCGGACGCCAGCGCCCCGCTCGGTCGATGATCTGGAGGCCACCTTCCGCGACCGGTTCGACGCGGCACCGGACGGGGTGTGGTTCGCACCCGGCCGGGTGAACATCATGGGCGAACACACCGACTACAACGGCGGATTCGTGCTTCCGATCGCCCTGGCGGAAGGCACCTGGGTCGCGGCGCGCCGTCGTGACGACGACACCGTGCGGCTGCACACCGACTCCCCCGACGTACCCGATCCGTCCGCGAGCGTCCACCTCGGTGAACTGCACGACGGAGAGTCGGTGGGGTGGGCCTCCTACGCCGCCGGAGTGGGTTGGGCGGCCGCGCAACGGGGATTCGACGTACCCGGCCTGGACATCGCCGTCACCTCCAACGTGCCCACGGGAGCGGGGCTTTCGTCCTCGGCGGCGTTGTCCTGCGGTACGGCGCGTGCCTGGGTCGATCTGGCAGGTTGGAGTCTGACGGACACCGAGGTCGCCGACCTCGGTCGGGACGCCGAGAACCACATCGCCGGTGCACCCACCGGGTTGATGGACCAGTTGGCTTCTGTCTGCGGGAGATCCGGGCACGCGATGCAGATCGACACCCGATCGGTCGAGATCACCCAGATCCCGTTCGACCTGTCCGCGCACGGCCTGGCGCTGCTGGTGATCGACAGCCGTGCGCCGCATGCTCTGGTCAGCGGGGAGTACGCCGAGCGGCGGCGATCCTGCCAGGAGGCCGCCGCGGCGTTGGGCGTCCCGGCGCTGCGCGACGCCACCGTGGCCGATCTGGACGGTCTGCCCGATCTGTTGCTACGTCGCGCCCGGCACGTGATCACCGACAGTGCCCGTGTCGAGCAGGTCGCCGCGTTGCTGACCGACGGCTCCGACCCGCGGATGATCGGACCGTTGCTCAACCAGTCGCACCTCTCGATGCGCGACGACTTCGAGATCACCGTGCCGGTGACCGACCTGATCGCCGAAACCGCTGTGCGCGCAGGGGCTTATGGCGCCCGACAGACCGGCGGTGGCTTCGGCGGGTGCGTGATCGCCCTGGTCGACCAGGACGCGGCCGAGACGGTCGCCGAGGCGTGCGTGGCGGCCGCGACGGCCGAGAACTTCAACGAACCGGCTTCGTTCGTCGCCGTGCCGTCCGACGGTGCTCGCCGGATCAGTTGATCCCGCCGTCAGAAACTCGGAAATCTGCACTGCCGCGGACGGCGTGGGCGCACGCGACCGAGACAGTGACGACGGCCGAGTAGGTGACCGCCCCGCCGTTCAGTAGCGGATGACCACGCGACCCTCGATGGCACCGTCCTTCATCTCATCGAAGATGTCGTTGATCTCCTCCAGGGACCGGGTGGAGATCGTCGGATGGATCAGGCCGCGGGAGTAGAAGTCCAGCGCCTCGATCATGTCCTGGCGCGTGCCCACGATCGACCCACGGACCGTGAGGCGCTTCAGCACGATGTCGAAGATGGGCGCCGGGAAGTCACCGGGGGCAACCCGACGAAGACGATGGTGCCGCCGCGCCGTGCCATTCCGATGGCCTGCCCGAACGCCTCCGAGTGCACCGCGGTCACCAATACTCCATGGGCTCCGCCGGTCTGGGCCTGGATCGCACCGATGGGGTCTTCGGTCGCCGCGTTCACCATGACCTCGGCGCCGTGTTCCTTGGCCAGGTCCAATTTGTCGTCGGCGATGTCCACCGCGGCGACTCGCATGCCCATGGCCTTGGCGTACTGCACCGCAACGTGCCCCAGACCGCCGATCCCGGAGATGACGACCCACTGCCCGGGCCGCACCTCGGTCTCCTTCAGCGCTTTGTACACGGTGACGCCCGCGCACAGCACCGGCGCCACCTCGTACGGGTCCGAGCCGGCTGGGATCCGCGGGGCGTACGTCGCGTCCACCAGCATGTATTCACCGAAGGAACCATCGACGGAGTAGCCGCCGTTCTTCTGCTGCTCGCAAAGGGTCTCCCAGCCGCTGCGGCAGTATTCGCAGTGCCCGCACGCCGACCACAGCCACGCGTTGCCGACCAGGTCGCCGACCTTGAAGCCTTCGACTCCCTCACCGACGGCCTCCACCTCGCCGACGCCTTCATGCCCGGGCACGAACGGCGGGCTTGGTTTGACCGGCCAATCTCCCTGCGCCGCATGCAAATCCGTGTGACAGACGCCGGAGGCAACCAGCTTCACGAGCAGCTCTCCGGGCCCGGGGGCGGGCTTGTCGTACTCCCCGACGGTGAGTCGGTCACCCAACTCCGTGACGTACGCAGCCTTCATCGTGCTCATCAGCATCTCCTGACGTCGCTGGCTCCGCCCCGTTGCGGAGCCGGACTTCAACGCTACTGGCCGCAAGGTTGCATCGGGGTTTCGCGAGCGCCGTACGCTCAGGGCATGACCACGCGCGACACGAACTGGCCCGCCGGCTATCCCTGCTGGATCGACATCAGCTTCGACACCGAGCATCGCCGCTTGCATCACGCGGCGACGTTCTACGGCGAACTGTTCGGCTGGCGGGTCGAAGAGGGCGACGAGCAGTACGGCGGCTATCGGATGTGCTTCAAGAACGACGCCGCCGTGGCCGGCCTGGCCCCGAAGATGGATCCCCAGCAGCCGAGCGTGTGGCTGCTCTACCTGGCCAGCGACGACGCCGCGGCGACGACGGCCGCGGTCCGGCAGTACGGCGGCCAGGTCATCGTGGAACCCATGGATGTGGGCAACCTCGGCACGATGAGCGTGTGCGTGGACCCGCAGGGCGGCGTCTTCGGCGTGTGGCAGGGCAAGGAACACCACGGTTTCGAACTCATCGACGAGCCGGGCTCGGTGGGCTGGTCGGATCTGCTGACCCACGACGGCACCGCCGCCCAGGAGTTCTACGCAGCAGTCTTCGGCTACACCTACCGCGAAGCAGACGCCGACGGCTACTTCTTCATCGAGAAGGACGGTCAGGTCGTCGGCGGTCTGCACCAGGCGCCGCAGGACGTACCGGTCGGCTGGCTGGTGCACTTCAACGTCGCATCGCGTGACGCCTCGGCCCAGATCGCCCAGGAGCTCGATGGAGAAATCATCATGACGCTCGACACCGTCGCCGGGCCGGAGGCGACCATCCAGGGCCTGGGCGGTGAGTTGTTCAACCTCGTGGAGCCGACGACCAATTTCACCCTGTAGCCCGCGTTTTGCCCCGCGATGGGCGGGCACGGGAGAATCGGGGCATGCATTCGCTGGCCGACATCACCCCGCCCATCGCCCTCGGTGCCCTCGACGGCCGCTACCGCGCCGCCGTGGCGCCGCTGGTCGATCACCTGTCGGAGGCGGCCCTCAACCGGCAGCGGGTGCACGTCGAGATCGAGTGGCTGATCCACCTGACCAGCGAGCACGTCGTCCCCGGGGTCCGCGAACTGACCGGCGCAGAGCAGGACCACCTGCGCGCCATCGTCGATCACTTCGGGGCCGACGACATCGCCGAGCTGGCCGAGATCGAACGGGAAACCGTGCATGACGTGAAGGCGGTCGAGTACTACCTCAAGCGTCGGCTGCCGGCGATCGTGGGCGACGCGGACGCGGCCGGGTTGTCGGAATTGATCCACTTCTGCTGCACCAGCGAGGACATCAACAACCTGTCCTATGCGCTGATGGTGCAGGGCGCGACACAACAGGTCTGGCTGCCGAAGGCCACCGCATTGGTGGACCAAGTCACGACCATGGCCCGGGATCTGGCCGAGACCCCCTTGCTGGCGCACACCCACGGCCAGCCGGCGACGCCGACGACCATGGGCAAGGAGTTGGCTGTGCTGGCCCATCGCTTGGGTCGCCAACTGCGCCGGGTCAAGGACGCCGAGTACCTGGGCAAGCTCAACGGGGCCACGGGGACGTACGGCGCGCATGTCGAAGCGGTGCCCGGCGCCGATTGGGTGGGCATCTCCAAGTCCTTCGTCCAAGGCCTGGGCCTGACCTGGAACCCGCTGACCACCCAGATCGAGAGCCACGACTGGCAGGCCGAGCTCTACTCCGACATCGCCCGCTTCAACCGGATCCTGCACAACCTGTGCACCGACATGTGGACCTACATCTCGATGGGTTATTTCGCGCAGGTCCGCGGCCAGGGCACCGTGGGTTCCTCGACCATGCCGCACAAGGTCAACCCGATCCGCTTCGAGAACGCCGAGGCCAACCTCGAGGTCAGCAACGCGTTGCTGGACGTCCTCTCGGCGACGCTGGTCCAGTCGCGCCTGCAGCGCGACCTGACCGACTCCTCGATGCAGCGCAACGTCGGCACGGCGTACGGGCACTCGGTCCTGGCGATGGACAACGTGAGCCGCGGGCTGGCCGGTCTGGACGCCGTACCGGATGCGATGCTGGCCGATCTCGAGGCGAACTGGGAGGTGCTCGCCGAGCCGATCCAGTCGGCCATGCGCGCGCTCGGCGCCCAGGGCGTGCCCGGGATGGAGCAGCCCTACGAACGGCTCAAGGAACTCACCCGCGGCCGCCGGATCAACGGCGAGGATCTGCGCGAGTTCGTCAAGGGGCTCGGCCTGCCGGGTGAGGTCGAGGAGCGGTTCCTGACGATGACTCCCGCGACGTACGTCGGTCTGGCGCCCAACCTGGTCGCCTACCTCGACATCCACTGACGTATACCCCGAGGGGGTATCAGTGTAGGCTTGAGCTATGGCTGGGTACACCGGGAGCAAAGACGACTACCTCAAGCGGCTGCGTCGCATCGAGGGACAGGTGCGGGGCGTGCAGCGCATGGTCGATGAGGACACCTACTGCATCGACGTCCTGACCCAGATCAGCGCGATCACCAAAGCGTTGCAGTCGGTCAGCCTGGGCCTGCTGGAGGATCACATCGGGCACTGCGTCGTTGGTGCCGCCCGCGAGTCCGACGAGGCCGCGCAGGCCAAGGTCGAAGAAGCCTCAGCCGCCATCGCGCGGCTGGTGCGAAGCTGAAGGAGACGCAATGCAACAGCAGGTGAAGGTGTCGGGCATGACGTGCGAGCACTGCGTGCGTGCGGTCACCGAGGAGTTGACCGCGCTCGACGGGGTCAGCGATGTCCACATCGAGCTGATCAGCGGCGGCGACTCGCCGGTCACCATCCTCAGCGAGGATCTGGTCGACCCCGAGCTGATCGCCGCGGCCGTCGACGAGGCCGGCTACCAGGTGGTCACCGGGGACTGAGGTCCGAGGACCTCAGATCGTGACGTCGCCGTTCGGCGTCGCGAAGGTGATCGACATCAGACCTGGGGTGCCCTTCGGCGCCGCGAAGTCGAACACGATCTCCGGCTCCCAGTCCTCACGGTCCACCCCCGGCTCACCGGTGAGGCCCAGCCATTCGCGAACCCGGTCCGGAGAGCCCGCGATCGCCATGCCTTTGAGCGACGCGTGGGCGGGGCCGTCGGTCGACGGGTGCGGGACACCGTCGCCCCACTGGATGAAGAACGGCACCTGCGCGTCGTTGGTCAAGCCCTTCACGCCCAACTGCTTCCAGGTGAGCTCGATCCCGTCGGGGCGGTGCCGCAGACCCGGAGCGGAGGTACGGCCGACCAAGCCCTCCGCGATCGCGATGTCGTCGACGCCGACGACCCACGCCATCCAACCGCCACCACCGATGGAGCGGGCACGGACCGCCTGACCGAAGGGCGCCTTGTCCGAGGCGGGGTGGTCGAGGACCTCCACAACCTCCAGGAACCGGCCGTCGAGTAGCGGGATGATCGAGTTGCGCGTGCCGAAGCGGGGGTGCACACCGCCATCGACCGGTTCGGTGCCGAGCTCATCGCCGAGGCGCTTGGCCGTCGCGATCAAACCATCGGGCTCTGCTGCGTAGACAACGTGATCGACTCGCATGTTCAGATGGTGCCACCTGTGATCGCCCACACCGAATCGGGGGTCAGCCTCCGCTTCGTCGCTGCCGGACCGCTTCGTAGATAACGATCGCCGCCGACGTCGCCACATTGAGCGAATTCACTATGCCGGACATGGGGATTCGGACCTTCACGTCGGCCGCGTCCAGCACCTCTTCGGTCAGCCCGGTCTTCTCGGTGCCCACCGCGATCGCGACCGGACCGGTCAGGTCCACGTCCGTATGCAGCGTGTCCGTGTCGGGGGTAGTGGCCACCAGACGTACGCCGTGTGCGGACAACCACTGCAGCGTCGCCGTGGTCGGGGCCGCGGCGACCGGCACGGAGAAGACGGTCCCTTTCGAGGCCCGCACGACATTCGGATTGCCCCAGTCGGTCACCGGATCGGCAGCCACGAACGCATCGACGCCCGCCGCGTCGGCGGTCCGCAGCATCGCACCGAGATTGCCGGGCTTCTCGACCGCCTCGGCCACGAGAAGTAACGGCTGCGCCGGTAGTTCCAGGTCCTCGGGGCGCGCCAGGACAGCAGGGACGACAGCCAGGAAACCGTCCGCTCCCTCGCGATAGGCCACCTTCTCGAACGCAGCGCGACTGAGGGTGATGACCTCGGCGCCCGCGGCCGTGGCCGTGTCGACGACGTCCTGCTGGCCCGCCGGATCCGCCATCAGGTCCGGGCAGAGGAACAGCGTCTGCGGGCACACCCCGGCGGACAGGGCCAGGCCCAGCTCGTCGTACCCCTCGACCAGGGTTTGCCCGGTCTGCTCGCGACCGCGACGGCGACGCAGCGTCGCGAGGGCTTTGAGTCGCGGGTTGGCCGCGGACGTGATGTGCAGGCTCACAACAGCGAGCGCAGGACGGTGGCCGCACCGTCCTGCTCGATGGTCCCGGTGACCTCGTCGGCGACGGCCTTCACCTCGTCCGGGGCCTGGCCCATCGCCACCCCGCGCGCGGCCCACTCCAGCATTTCCAGGTCGTTGCGGTGGTCTCCGACCGCGACGGTGTCGCAGGGTTCGACGCCCAGGGATCGGCGTACCTGCTCCAGGGCGGAGGCCTTCGAGACGCCCTCGGGGTTGATGTCCATCCACGCCGAGAACCCGACCGCGTAGTTGACCTCGTGCAGACCGAGCCGCTCGGCCAGTTCCAGGAAGTCCTCCGCGGTGCCGCTGGAGGAACGGAAGGTCAGGCGCGTCGTGGGGTGTTGCTCCAACTCCTCCCAGGAGACGACCTTCTGCACTCCGTTGAGCTCCCCCTCGGGGAACGGTGCGCTGAGCAGGAAACCCTCGCCCAGCACCTCGACGGCGACGGTCGCATCCGGCCACGCGTCCCGCAGCTTGCCCAGCACCGGGCCGGGGTCGAAGGTGACCGTCTCGATCACGTGATAACCGGCCGGCGCGGCCGGGTCGAGCGTGATCGTCACGGCCCCGTTGGAGCACACGACATAGCCGTCGGTCAGACCGATGTGCTCGGCGATCGGGGTGGCCGCGATGACGGACCGGCCCGTTGCGATGACGACGTGATGGCCCGCGTCGACGACGGCGCGTACGGCGTGCCGTACCGCATCCGACATCGTCCCGTCGAAGTGCAGCAACGTGCCGTCGACGTCCAGGGCCACGAGCTTCCGGGTCACGCGCTCACTGTACGGGGCGTGGACCCGGCGGCAGCGTAGGTATCAGTTGCGTCGCAACAGGCCGAGCACCCCGGCGGCGGCCATCAGGATGCCGGCGACCAGGGTGACCCATAGGCCGACCCCCGGCTTGTACGTCACGGTCAGCGCCACACCGGAGTTCTTCAGCTCGTCGGTGTCGATGAAGTGCGAGATCTGGGCGATCCGGAAGATGGCGAGCCCCATGATGATCAATCCGCCGGCGATGGCGGCGATCGCACCCGGCAACGGCAACCTGCCCAGCAGGGCCAGCACGGCCAACACCAGGACCACGACCGCGATGACGATCACGATCCACCCGGTCGTGATGCCTCCGCTCGACGTGACGTTGTCCGCGAACTCGCGAAGGATCTCCGAGTTGTTCGGCAACGTCACACCGACCGCCCCCACGCCATTGGCTGTGACACCGATGTCACCCTGCGCCAACAGCGGGATGTTCAGGGTGGCGGTGAGCCAGTTGAGGAAGGAGCCCAGGATGGCCAGCAGCGATCCGACCGCGGCACCGATGGCGCCCAGGCGCGCCAACGAGCTGACCGGCGCCTTGGTGGCCGTGGATTGCCCGTAACCGGTCGCGCCGTAGGCCGGTGCGCCGTACGGCTGGCCGTACTGCTGGGGCTGGCCGTATTGCTGGGGCTGGCCGTACTGCTGGGGCTGGCCGTACTGCTGGGGCTGGCCGTACTGCTGCGGCTGCGCGTACTGCTCGGGCTGGCCGTACTGCTGCGGCTGGCCGTACTGCTGCGGCTGGCCGGACTGCGGGGGTTGGGCGTACTGCTGCGCATCGCCGTACGCCGGCTGCTGGGGTGCGTACTGCTGCGGCGCCTGACCGTAGGGCTGCTGCTGCGGCGCCGACTGGCTCTGCGGCGATTGGTAACCCGGGGGCTGGTAGGAGGGCGCGCCGTACGGGCTGCTGACGGGGGTCTCCTGGGTCGGCGGGGTGACCGGCGTTGCCTGGGTGACATCGGCGGAGTCCGACGACGGGCTGCCGTACGGCGAGGCGGGGGGCGGTGCCTGGGGCGCTTGCGCCTGCTGGGGATCCGGCTGCTGGGGGTCGGGCTGCTGGTCGGTCATGACGGTCTCCGCGTTCGTGCGATGGCGCCGTGCGGCGCACTCCTGCCCTCAATCTATGAGGAAAGGAGGCGCCGCACCATGTCGGGAATACTCAGTCGTCGGTGAGGGCAAGGGCCTCCCGGTAGCTGAGCCGGTGGCCGGTCTGCAGCAGCGACCGCCGGTACAACCGCTCCGCGATGCGCACGATGTAGTACGCCGCGGCCAGCCCGATCAGCAACGCGACCACCGGTTCCCACCATGCGGCGTCCCCCGACACCACCCGCACGGGCATTGCGATCGTCGAGAAGAGCGGCACGTAGGACGCGATGGTCAGGAACAGCCCCTTACCGGTGATCCCGACGATGAAGACGATGACCACGAGCATCGTCAACGGAGTCGACGTGGATTGCAGGTCCTCGTTGCGGGTCGCGAGTGCCCCAGCCACCGCCCACACTGCGGCGAAGGTCACGAATCCCACCACGAAGAACAGGACGAACCAGAAGATGCCGCTCGACACCTGCGACAAAAGGTCACGACGACCGGTCGCGACGAGGCCGATGATGCCGGCCAGCGCGAAGATCGCGACCTGGGCCAGGGCCAGGACCGTGTTGCCGACCACCTTGCCGATCAGCAGCTGCCGCAACGGAATCGCGCTGGCCAGGATTTCGACGATCCGGTTCTGCTTCTCCTCGATGACGCTGCTGGCGATCGACATCCCGAACAGCAGCGCCGCGATGTAGAACAGGAATCCGAAGACCAGCCCGATGATCTTGCCGGTGCTCTGCTGGTCATCGCCCGATTGCAACAAGTCGTACCTGACGGTGCTGCCCTTGGCCAACTGGTCCAGGGAGACCCCGGCGGCGGCCGCGTTACGTTGCAACGCATCCTGCTGGACCGCTTGCGGGATCCACGTCTGCGCGGCACTGTCCTTGCTGGACTTGCCGACCAGTCGCCAGCCGCCGTCACTGGTGGGAAGGAGCGCCACATCCGCCTTGCCGTCAGTCACGGCACGCTCGGCCGCCGCTTGATCGGCGTACGTCGAGGTCTTGAAGGTCACCTTGTCCGAACCGGCCTCGTGAGCGGCCTTTTCCGCCTGCTGGGTCACGGTCGTCGCGCTCGAACTGAGCACTGCGACGTTGGTGGTCTGGGGCCGGCTGGCCAGGTAACCCTGGACCGCCAGGGTGCCCAGGATCAATGCCAGCACCACCACGGTCGAGACGATGAAGTTGCGATCCTTCAGCTTGACCGACATCTCCCGGGCGGCCACGATCCGCCACAACTGGTTGGTCTTCATGCCGGCACCTCCTGCTGGCTGTGAGCTGTTCCTGCGGTCACTTCGCGATAGATGTCGGCCAGGCTGGGCCGGATCGGCCCGAACTCCTGCACCGAGCCCCGGGCCATCGCCTCGCGCAGTACTGCGTCCGACTGCTCCGGCGAATCGAACTGCACGACAGCGGTATTGCCTTCGATGTCGACGACGTGCACGCCCTGATCGCGCAGCCATCCGGCGTCGCCGCCCAGGACCAAACGGTGGCGGACCGCCTCCGTGGCGCGCAGATCGTCAGCGGTTCCCTCGGCCACGACCCGGCCGCGGGAGAGGATGACCAGCCGGTCGCAGAGCCGCTCGACCAGATCCAGTTGGTGGGAAGAGAACAACACCGGCACACCGCGTCCGGTGAACTCGCGCAGCAGCGCCGCCATCGAGTCGACCGCCGCGGGGTCCAGGCCGGAGAAGGGTTCGTCCAGCACCAGCATGGTGGGATCGGCTACCAACGCGGCGATGATCTGGACCCGCTGCTGATTACCGAGGGACAGCGATTCCAGTTTGTCGCCGGTCCGCTCGCCGAGGTCGAACCGCTCCAGCAACTCGGTCGAGCGGGTGGCTGCATCCTGCGCGCTCAGGCCGCGCAGCCGGGCCAGGTAGATCAACTGGTCCAGGATCGGCTGCTTGGGGTAGAGGCCGCGCTCCTCGGGCATGTAGCCGAAGCCGCGACGGTCGGCGGTGGTGATGGCCCGATCCTGCCAATCGATCTGTCCACCGTGTTGGGCCAGAACGCCCATGATCATCCGCATCGTGGTCGTCTTGCCGGCGCCGTTACCGCCGACGAAGCCGGTCATCGCCCCGTCCGGCACGGTGAAACCGACCCGGTCGACGGCCAGGTGGTCACCGAACCGTCGAGTGACGTCTCGTAGTTCCAACATGCTTGCGACGCTATGGCCGACGACCGGGCCCGCGGATCCACCCGCGGGCGGAGATCGACCTGCCGCTACTCCCCCGGCAGGACGAGGCCGCTTTCGTAAGCGCGTACGACGGCCTGCACCCGGTCGCGTAACTGCAACTTGGCCAGGACGCTCGACAGGTGGGTTTTGACGGTGCTTTCGCCCAACACCAGGTGCTGCGCTATCTCCGCATTGGACAGACCCTTGCCGACGAGGGTGAGCACCTCGAGCTCACGCGGGGTGAGTTGCTCCAGAGCGCGGTCCGGCTCCGGGGTGGGGGTCGCCGTACTGCGCTCGATCACCCGGCGGGTCACCTCGGGCGCCAGCAGGGCGTAACCACGGCCGACGGTGCGGATCGCGTCGGCCAACTCCTCGGGGCTGGTGTTCTTCAACAGGAAGCCGCTGGCTCCCGCGGCCAGGCCTTCGAAGAGATAATCGTCACGATCGAACGTCGTCAGCAAAAGCACCTTCGCGGTGCCGGCCGACACGATGCTGCGACACGCGTCGATGCCGTTGCACCGGGGCATCTCGACGTCCATCAGGACAACGTCCGGCGCCAATCGGGCTGTCGCCTCGACGGATTGGGCACCGTCGGCCGCTTCACCGACGACCTCGATGTCGGGCTCGACCGACAGCATCATCGCGAAACCGCTGCGGACCAGGGCCTGATCATCGACGACCAGGATGCGCAAGGGTGCCTCGGACATGGCTCGACCATATCCAGCGGCTAGCGTGGGACTACCCGCCGACCGAGAGGACGCATGCTCGTGAAACTCGCCCAGCAACTTGTCGGACAACTGCAGGACGCCGGGGTGCGCCGGATCTACGGGATCGTGGGCGACAGCCTGAATCCCATCGTGGACGCGGTGCGGGAGACCGGGGGCAGCGCCAAGGGCGGGATCGACTGGGTCCATGTCCGGCACGAAGAGGCAGCGGCGTTCGCCGCCTCCGCCGATGCCCAGTTGACCGGTGAACTGGCCGTGTGCGCGGGCTCCTGCGGCCCGGGCAACCTGCACCTGATCAATGGCCTGTACGACGCGAACCGCACCGGGGCGCCCGTCCTGGCGATCGCCAGTCACATCCCGAGCGTCCAGATCGGGCAGTCCTACTTCCAGGAGACCCACCCCGACCGGCTCTTCAACGAATGCAGTGTCTACAGCGAGTTGATCAGCACCCCGCAGCAGTCCCCGCGGGTCGTGCACGCGGCTATCTCGCACGCGCTCGGCGATGGCGGCGTGGCGGTGGTGACGCTGCCCGGCGATCTGGCGTCGCTGGACGCGCAGGGTGAGGCACCGGCGTACGTGCCGATCGAGCACGGCCACCTGATGCCCGCGCCGACCGTGGTGCAGCAGTTGGCCGAGGCGATCAACGCCGCGTCGCGGGTGGCGATCTTTGCCGGCTACGGCACCGGTGAGGCGCACGATCAGGTGATTGCGCTCGCCGAGAAGATCGGTGCGCCCATCGGGCACAGCCTGCGCGGCAAGGACCAGATCCAGTGGGACAACCCCTATGACGTGGGGATGACCGGTCTGCTCGGGTACGGCGCGGCAGCCGCCGGGATCGAGGACGCCGACCTGTTGCTCCTGCTGGGGACCGACTTCCCCTACGACCAGTTCCTGCCCGATGTGCGCACCGCTCAGGTCGACCGGCGGGCCGCGATCATCGGGCGCCGGACCGGGGTGGACCTGCCGGTCCACGGCGATGTGCTGCCCACGTTGCTGGCGCTGGAGGAGTTGGTCGAGCCGAAGAAGGACCAGAAGTTCCTGGCCAAGACACTCAAGAAGCACGAGCGGCTGATGAGCAAAGCCGTTGGTGCGTATACGAAGAACGTCGAGACCCGAGTCCCGATCCACCCTGAGTACGCCGCGTCGATCCTGGACAAGGTGGCGGCGCCGGACGCGATCTTCACCGCGGACACCGGTATGTGCAACGTGTGGACGGCCCGCTACATCGAGCCGTTGGGAACGCGCCGGTTGATCGGGTCCTTCCTGCACGGGTCGATGGCCAATGCCCTTCCGCAGGCGCTGGGCGCGCAGTTCGCCTTCCCGAACCGTCAGGTGGTGGCGGTCTGCGGCGACGGCGGGCTGTCGATGCTGCTGGGCGACATGCTGACCGCCCGGATGTACGACCTGCCGATCAAGGTCATGGTGTTCAACAACGCCACGCTCGGCATGGTCAAGCTCGAGATGCTCGTCGATGCCATGCCTGACTACGGAACCGACACTCCCTCAGTCAATTTCGCCGATATCGCGGCGGCAATGGGCTGGCATTCGATCCGGGTCACCGACCCGCGGCAGTTGGAGGGCGCGTTCGGGGAATCACTTGCCTCGGACGGTCCGTCGTTGGTGGACATCGTCACCGATCCGCGCGCGTTGTCCATCCCGCCCAAGATCACCTCCGACCAGGTCTTCGGCTTCGCGACGGCCATGAGCAAGATCGTGCTCAACGGCGGCGCCGGGGAGGCCGTGGCGATGGCACGGTCCAACCTGCGCAACATCCCGCGCGGCTGAGGACTTGCCTCGACGGCCGGCCAGACGAAACGGCAGTGATCGCTGGCGATCACAGGCTTGCCCTGGTGGGGTGACGGTATGGCTTCAGACCCGGCGCCGAGGACGTTGCTCGCTGGTCCCGTCTGCTCCTCGTGCGGGCCGCGAC
This sequence comes from Branchiibius cervicis, assembly GCF_042661605.1. Taxonomy (NCBI): domain Bacteria; kingdom Bacillati; phylum Actinomycetota; class Actinomycetes; order Micrococcales; family Dermacoccaceae; genus Branchiibius; species Branchiibius cervicis. The sequence continues at coordinate 19,709 of NZ_JBHSWJ010000001.1, read as the reverse complement.
CTTCGTCCTCATCACGCACTCGGCCGTCGCACGTCAACTCGGTATCAGTCAGCCCGCGGTGACCAAACAGCTCGGTGCCACGAAACTCGCTGACGTCCAACGCCTCGATCGGGCGCTTCTCCTCGAGGCCTGCCCGCCTGATGCCGCGCCAGTTCACGTCTCGTCGTCGGACGACGACGCGACGCAGCGGGCCTGGCTTGACCAAGCGACCGCCTGGATGTTCGGTGAATCGCTGGTCGAAGCCGTCGACGAGCCACCTTTTGATGCCTTGGTGACGGTGCCCATGGGGATCGGACACAACGAGGTCGACGAGTTGTCCGGCATGCTCCAGCGACTGCTGCGGCGGGACGTCATCATCCACCCCGTCGCCGGGTGAACCCGACCTACACCAGGAAGGGGATCCGCGCCCGCACGCGGAACCCTCCGGTCGCCCGCGGACCGATGTCCGCTTCGCCGCCGAGGGCGGCGACGCGTTCGCGGATGCCCTGCAGCCCCAGGCCCGTCCCTGCGGTCCCCGCCAGAGTGGAGCCGCCGTCGAGAACCTCCACCTCGACGTACGCGCCATCTCCGGCCCGCACGACACGCACAGTCACCGACGCAAACGTCGCGGAGGAGTGCGCGCGCACGTTGGACAGCGCCTCCTGCACTACCCGATACACCCCGAAACCCGCTGCTGCGGGCACCCGCTCGGCCAGGCCATCGACGTCCACCAGCACGTACGTCGTGCCAAGACCCAGCGTGTCGAACTGGGCTACCAGCGCCGGGACGTCCGCCAACGTCGGTGGCGGAGTCCTCGACTCGGCGTCGTCGCCGCGCAACGTTCCGACCAGGGAGCGCATCTCGGTGACGGCCGAACGGGCCGATGACTCAACGGTTTCCAGCGCACCGGCCGCTGCTGGCGGATCAACCGTGAGCACGCGTCGCGCGGCGGCTGCTTGCACGCCCATCAGCGCCACGTGATGCGCGACCACATCATGCAGCTCGCGGGCGATCCGGACGCGTTCGTCGACGACCGACCGGTCACGCAACTCGGCGGCCTGTCGCTCGATCAGCCCCGCCTGGCCGGCCAGCGCGGCCCGCTGCCGGGCGTTGCGCCAATCCAGCGCTCCACCCAGGATCGCGCCGCCGAAGTAGATCGCGTTGATCAGGTAGATGTAACCGGTCAGCGCAGCTGCAGGGGAACGGGCCCGGAGACGAGGCACCGTTTGAGGTCCGGTGGACCAGATCGACAGTCACCCACACCATCAACGCAGCGACGCACAACAGCACGACCGCCACCGTCCGGCCACGCGGCGCACCCCAGGCGATTGCCGCGTAGAAGACTGCGAGGAAAAGGAATTGCAGCACGAGGCTCACCGCGAGCGGCGGTAGCAGGATCCCGGTCACGAGCCACAGCACCGTGATGGCTGCGACGGTCGCCACCGGGAATCGCCGGCGCCACACGATGAGCACACCCGCGAGTACCAGCGGCAGGTGCTGCACCACTTCCGGTGCGGCGATCTGGCTCAGCGAGCCCAGGCTGCGTTCCAGCTCCAGACCGACCGCTCCCACCACCAGGAAGCCGACCGCAATCGCGATATCCCGGCGCCACCAACGCGAAGGAAGCGGTCGACGCCATGGATCTCCGACACCGAAAAACGCCCCAACTGTCGCCACCGGGCCAGGCTAGCCAGGTCAGGTGACCGGCTTGAGGACATCCTCACCGACGTACGGCGCGAGCGCGGCGGGCACTCGGACCGAGCCGTCCGACTGCTGGTGGTTCTCCAGAATCGCCACCAGCCACCGCGTCGTCGCCAACGTGCCGTTCAGCGTTGCAACGATCTCCGACTTGCCCTCGTCCGTGCGGAACCGGGTGTTCAGGCGGCGGGCCTGGTACGTCGTACAGTTCGAGGTCGACGTCAACTCGCGGTACCGACCCTGGGTCGGCACCCACGCCTCGCAGTCGAATTTGCGCGCCGCCGGGTTGCCCAGATCGCCCGCCGCGGTGTCGATGATCCGGTACGGCACCTCGATCTTGGCCAGCATCTCCCGCTCCCAGCCCAACAACCGCTCGTGCTCGGCCTGCGCCTGCGCGGGATCGCAGTAGACGAACATCTCCAACTTCTGGAACTGGTGCACCCGGATGATCCCCCGGGTGTCCTTGCCGTGCGAGCCGGCCTCGCGGCGGTAACAGGTCGACCAGCCGGCGTAGCGCTTCGGCCCCTTCGACAAGTCGATGATCTCGTCGGCGTGGTAGCCCGCGAGCGCCACCTCCGAGGTACCGGTCAGGTACAGGTCGTCGGCTTCGAGCCGGTAGACCTCATCGGCGTGTTCGTCGAGGAACCCGGCACCGGTCATGATGTCCGGCCGGACCAGCGACGGCGTGATCATCGGGGTGAACCCGTGCTCCACCGCGAAGGCCAGACCCATCTGCAACAGACCCAGTTCGAGCCGGGCGCCGACACCGGTCAGGAAGTAGAACCGCGAGCCGGCGACCTTGGCGCCCCGCTCCATGTCGATCGCCCCCAGCTTCTCGCCGAGGGCCAGGTGGTCCAGCGGCTCGAAATCGAACTGCGTCGGGGAACCCACGACCTCACGGACCGTGTAGTCGTCCTCCCCGCCGCTGGGTACACCGTCGACGATGATGTTGCCGACCTTCTTCAACAGCGCCTCGAAGGTCGCCGACTGTTCGTCGGCCTGGGCCTCCAGCGACTTCACCTGCGCCGCGAGGGCGGCCGCGTCGGCGCGGGCCTGCTCGGCCTGTTGCTGCAGGGCCGTGACATCCTCGCCGCGTTTGCGGGCGGCGTTCAACTGGCCCATCGCGGCGCCGACCTGCTTGCTGACCGACTTCTGCTGCGAGCGCAGTTCCTCGAAATGCGACAGCGCGTTGCGTCGCGCGGAGTCGGCCGCCAGGATCTGGTCCACCAGGGACTCGTCGGCTCCCCGGGCTCGTTGGCTGGCCTTGACCCGCTCCGGGTCCTCCCGCAACACCTTGATGTCGATCACGATCGACAAGGCTAGCCTGGCCCTGGGATAGGTTGCGGTCATGCCCACGGCTGCGGTGATCGTCAACCCGACCAAGGTGTCCGACGCCGCCACCCTGCGATCGCAGGCCCGCGGCGTTTTCGAGCGCCACGGGTGGGGGAACCCATGTGGTTCGAGACCACCGCGAAGGACACCGGGCGCGGTCAAACGATCCAGGCCATCGAGCACGGTGCCGATCTGGTCTGCCCGTACGGCGGGGACGGGACCGTCCGCGCGGTGGCCAGTGGTGCTCTGGGCAGCGGGGTCCCGTTGGGACTGCTCAGTGCCGGTACCGGGAATCTGCTGGCCCGCAACATGAAGCTGCCGCACCGGCGGTTCCAGGACGGCTTGGTGGCCGCGCTCACCGGCACTCCCCGGCCCATCGATGTCATGCGGATCACCATCGACCGCGACGGCTCCGGTGGGTGGAGCGAACCCGAATACGGCCTGGTGATGGCCGGATTCGGCCTCGATGCAGACATCCTCGGCGGCACCCCCGAGGCCCTGAAGGCCAGGCTGAGCTGGCTGGCCTATCCGGTCAACGGGCTGCGGCACATTCGGCACAACCACATCCCGATGACCGTCACCTTCGATGCCGATCAACCGGTCGACACCGAGGTCACCACCGTCATCGTGGGCTCGTGCGGACTCCTCACCGGCGGGGTGCAACTGATGCCCGGTGCCCGCTTCGACGACGGTGAGCTGGACGCCGTCATAATCCGCGCCGGCGGTGCCCTCGGCTGGCCGAAAGTCGTCACCAGCATTTTGAGCCGCTCCAAACGCTCGACCCACGCGGTGGAACGCCGGGTCGCCGAAGCCGTCGACCTGCGAGCCGGTACGCCGACCCCCATCGAGATCGACGGCGACCACCTGGGCAGTGCGATCGGCGTACGCCTCGAAGTGCTGCCCAGCGCGCTGAGCGTCCGCGGCTGATCCGCCGCCGGCCCGGGCGGCGTCGGAGCGGCCAGGTTCACCAGGCACACTCTGAGCATGACTCGCCGCCTGCTCGCCCCCGCCGTCCTGGCCGCGGCCGCACTCACGCTCAGCGCGTGCGGTGGCGGGGCTTCGAACTCCTCATCGGGTACGCCGAGCGGCACCACCGGCACCGCCGCGACGAGCAGTTCCGCACCGACCAGCACCTCGACCACCGCCACCTCCTCCGCCGGCAGCGCCACGACCGGTCATTCCCCGAGCACGAGCACGGGTTCGACGGCTACAGCCGGCAGCGTCCTGCCGAACCCCACCGGGTACAGCACGCCGACCTCCGTGATGCCGGTCGGCAACGGCTGCGTGCCCGCGCGGTTGTCCGTCAGCAGTGTCGGCATCGACGGCGAGCAGGTCGTGGCGATGGGCACCAACGCCCAGGGGCAGATCTACCCGCCGCCGAAAACGACCATGTGGTACGACAAATCGGCCCAGTTGGGCACCAGCGGTCGCACGGTCATCGCCGGCCACGTGACCTACGACGGCCCGGATGAGTTCTACGACCTGGACCGGGTGCGCACCGGTGCACCCGTGGACATCACCTGCACCGACGGGCGCCACCTGACCTACACGGTCACCGACAAACGATCCGAGCTGAAGACGAAGGTCACGACCGACCAGCAGGTGTGGGGCGGCAGTTCGTCACCGGTCCTGGTGCTCATCACCTGCGACAAGAACAGCCCGCTCATCGGTCAGCACCACCTGAACAACTACCTGGTCTGGGCCGAACCGGCCGCCTCCTAACCCAGCGACCGCAGCCATTCCCGCGCATCGGCGAAGGCTGCGTCGGTGGCGGCTGGTTCAACGGTGGCAGCTCGCAGATCGGCCCGCGGGTACGAACCCAGGAAACGCACGTCCGCGGCGGTCCGCCGCAGTCCGAGAAGGGCGTCCGCGACCCGTTCGTCGCGCAGATGCCCCTCCAGATCGATCGAAAAACAGTAGCTACCCATCGCCGCACCGGTCGGCCGCGACTCCAATCGGGTCAGGTTGATTCCGCGGGTCGCGAACTGCTCCAACAACTCCAGCAGGCCCCCGGCCCGGTCGGAGTGCTGGTAGAGCACAAGCGTGGTCTTGTCGAAGCCGGTCGGTGTCGGCAGCCAACCGGGCCGCGCCACCAGCACGAACCGCGTCACCGCCGACTTGTTGTCGCCGATGTCCTCCGCGAGCACCTCGAGGCCGCCGGCGGCGACCGGAGCGCAGACGGCTGCGTCGTACGGCGCGGGCTCACCGGCCGCGAGCGCCGCCTCGAGTGCCTGGGGCCCGGCGGCAGTTGACAGCGCCGGCACGTACGTCGCGCCGGGAGTGTTCGCTGCCGCCCAGCCGCGCACCTGTGCCCAGGCGTGCGAGTGGGTGCCGATCGTGCGGATGTCCGCGAGCGTCGTACCGGACGGCGCGACCAGCACGAAGGTGATGGGCACGAGGACTTCCCCGACGATCACCAGTTGCAGTGCGTTGAGGGCGTCGATGGTGGCCGGGACACCGCCCTCGATGGAGTTCTCGATCGGCACCATCGCGGAGTCGACGTCGCCGGACTGCACCGCGCGCAACGCGGCGTCGACGGTGGCGAAGGGCACGTGCTCGGCGCCCTGCGCCGGCCGCCAGGACAGCAGAGCCGCCTGGGTGAACGTGCCCTCGGGACCGAAGTATCCGTAGCGCATCAGGCGTCCTTCCGGTTGGTGCGGGCGGCGGCAATGGCCTGCTGCTCCTCGGGGGTGAGCTTCACCTCGGAGCGCCCGGAGAGCACACCCTTGGCGTAGGTGCGCGACTCGTCGCGGGCGTGGATCGAGGTGATGACCAGTCCGTCGCCGGAGTCGTCCAGCAGCGCCGCCGAGAACGATAGCTGCCCCCGGAATCGCCGAACGCGTCGTACCGCACGACCGCGACGTGCCGCAGGGCGGCGGCCACGTGCGGTGTGAGCCCGTCGACACGCGCGGCGAGGGCGCCCAGGTGCCGCTCGATCGCCGTACTGCGATCGGCCTGGCGGGTGAGCACCGCGAGCGCGTCACGTCGCTGGTCCGGGGGCCACAACGCCGTGAACTGCCGCTGGATCGCGCGCAACCGCAACAGCGCGGCCGCCGCCACCAGCAGCGCCAGCACGGCGAGGGTGAGGGCCAGCGCGAGCAGGGCGGTTTGCACGGATCGAGGGTACGGCGTAGGTAGACTTCGCGGGTCATGGATATCGGGCTGATGGTCACCGTCTTCGTGACCATCTTCCTGGTCGAACTGCCGGACAAGACGTTCATCGCGACCCTGGTCCTGGCCACCCGCTACCGGCCGATCCTGGTCTGGATCGGGGTGTGCGCGGCCTTCCTCGTGCAGACGGTGGTCGCGGTCGCGTTCGGCGGCCTGATCGGCCGGTTGCCGGAGAAGCCGGTGCATGCCGTGGTGATGGTGCTGTTCGCGATCGCCGCGGTCCTGCTGATCCGCAGTGCCAAGGACGCCTCCGCCGAAGAGGCCGAGACCGAGGAGGAGTTCGAGCAGAAGACGACCCGGCCCGCGTCCGGTTTCCACGCGGTGACCGCGTCGTTCCTGATCCTCTTCCTGGCGGAATGGGGCGACCTGTCCCAGTTGGCGACCGCCGGTTTCGTGGCCAAGAGCGGCGGCGGCCTGGGTGTCGCGCTCAGTGTGGGTGTCGGCGCGTTCCTGGCGCTGGCCGCGGTGTCGGGGCTGGCGGTGCTGCTGGGCCGCAAACTGCTCGACCACGTACCCCTGTCGATCATCCGGCTCGTCGGCGGTTTGGTCTGCGCACTGTTCGCGGTCCTGCTCGCGTTGGGACTCTTCGGGGTCTCGCTGCCGTCCTGGCTACCTATCTGAGCCGCTTAACCTTGCGGGGTGATCCGGCGCTGGCTTCTTGCGGTGGCCGTCGTCGTGCTCGGGATCAGTGCGGCGTCGGCCGCGATCAGCGCGTTGTCGGCCCGGCCCGCGGTCCAGACGATCAAGCAGCCGGGCCGGTTGGTCATCGTGTCGATGCCCACCCTGACCTTCGACGGCGCGAATTCGCATACGACGCCGGCGCTGTGGGCGATGGCCCGCACCGGCGCGGTCGCCGCCCTGACCACCCGCAACCTGACGGCGCACAGTTGCAGCAACCAGTCCTGGTTGACCTTCGGCGCCGGATCGCGCACGACCATCGGCCAGCCGGTCGGTGAAACGCCCACCGGCGCTCGACCGGGCACCTGCAGTCCCGAGTTGCAGCCGGTGCAGGACGGCGAGGGCGCCTACTACCCGGATTGGGCCACGTGGCGCGCCTCAGCACCCGGCGCCGGCACCACCACCGATCTGGGGCTGGTCGCCTCGTCGTTGGAAGCCCACGGGCAGTGCCTCATGGCCGCCGGCAAGTACGTCGCTCTCGGGGCGGCCGACCGGACCGGCCGGATCGCGCACTACCAGCGCAGCGTCGACGACGTGTCGCTCACGACCTGTCCGGTGACCTTGATCGGCCTGGACGGACCCGACGACCGCTACCTGTCGCAACTCCTGGCCCGGTTGCCGGCGAAGACGACGCTCGTGGTCACCGGGGCCGCCGACGACACCACACCCGAGTCCCTGCGCGCCGTGGCCATCATCGGCCCGCGCGTGCGGCACGGCCTGGCCACCTCCGCCTCCACCCGACAGGTGGGGCTGCTGCAGACCACCGACCTGTCAGCGCTGACCCTGTCGCGCATCGGGTCGGCCGCTCCCACCCTGCCCGAGGGTCGCGCGCCCGTCGTGCAGCCCACCGGCAGCCCCACGGCGCCGGTGGTCCGGGTCACGCAGTTCACCACGGCGCTGCAGATCGAGCACGCGTTCGTGCTGCCGTTCTTCGTGTGCTACCTCGGCGGGACCGCGATCGCCTGCGCCATCGGTGGGGTGTGGTGGTGGCTGAGCCGGACCGGATTCAGCCGGGGCTTGCGACGCTACTTCGCCGGTACCGCGGCGGTCGTCGCGGCGACGCCGGTGGCCACCTTGCTCGTCGGCTTCCTGCCCTGGTGGCGCGCCGACCAGCCCCGGGTGGTGCTGGGTATCTTCACCTTCGCCGGAGCGGTGTTCATCGCGGCAGCCGCCTTGCTCGGACCCTGGGGGCGCTACCGACGCGGACCGACGGTCTTCCTCGGGGCCTTCACCCTCGTCGTACTCGGATTGGACGTCGTCCACGGCTCGGCGCTGCAGCTGACCTCGCTCACGGGTCTGCAGCCGGTGTACGGCGGCCGGTTCTACGGCATGGGCAACGTTTCCTACGCGTTCTATGCAACCTGCGGGTTGTTGGTCGCGGCCTCGCTGGCCGGCGCATTACTGGACCGCGGGGCCCGGCCGCTGGCGGTTCTGACCGTCCTGTTGATCGGTGCGGCCGTCGTGGTCGTCGACGGCTACCCGGGATGGGGCGCGGACGGCGGCGGTACGGCGGCCCTGATCCCCGCGTTCGCCTACCTGGCGCTGAACGCCGCCGGGCGACGGGTGACCTGGCGGCGGATCCTGCTGATCCTGGTGGTCAGCGGGGCGTTCGTTCTCGGGCTCGCCTTCCTGGACTACCTCCGGCCCGCGCAGAACCGCACCCACCTGGGCGATTTCATGGCCGGGGTGATCCACGACGGCTCCGCCGGTCCGCTGGCCCGGATCTGGCAGGCGAACTGGACGATGCTGGTCTCGTCCCCGGTCAACCTGCTGGTGCCGGTGCTGCTGGTGCTGGCAATCATCGCGCTGGGCTTGCCCAACTCCCGACTGGGCCGCCCGTTGCGCCCGTTGTTCGAGCAGGTGACGTTCTACGACCGGGGTCTGGCGGCCGCGGCGGTCTGCTGGTTGATCGGCTTCGTCAGCAACGACTCCGGGACCGCCATCCCGCCAGCGGGACTGCTCATGGCAATACCGCTGACGGTGCTTCTCGCGGCGAGTCCGGCCTGGCGGCTCGACGACGTACCGCCGGGAGCGACCACGCCAGAACGCCGAGTAGCAGCACTGAGATAAGGCCGTAACTGTCGTTGAGCAGTTGCCAGCCGGGATTGCCGCTGGAGGAGGCCGGGAAGTCCAGACCCTGCTGCAGTCGCCACTGACCCCACCACGGCAGCGGCATCGTGAACAGCGCCCAGACAATCGCGGCGGCCAGGAGTTTGCGGACCTGCAACAGCGCTGCGAGCGCCACCACCACCCACACGAAGTGGTGGATCCACGACACCGGCGAGATGAGAACCCCCACGATGCCCACGGCGGCCGCCTCGTGCCAGAACCACCCGCGGCGGTGCGCGCGTCGGGCGATACCCAGTCCGACGACCATGACGATCAGCACCAGGACCAGCCACAGAGCACTGGAGTCCCAGTGCGCTCGTAGCAGGATCCCCCGCAACGCCTGGTTGGACGTGCCGTCGTTCAGGCCCAGTCGGTCGGGGTCCTGTAGGGCGCCGCCCCAGAACGCAAAACTGGCGTTCGGCAACAACAAGAATGCGGCCAGCGTGAAGCCGGCCGCGCTTGCGGCGGCGGTGGCGGCGGCGCGCCACTGCCGGGTCACCAGGAGGTGAACGATGAAGATGCCGGGGGTGAGCTTGATCGAGGTAGCCAGCCCGATCAGGACACCGCGCGGGATCCGGCCGCTGCGCTCACCCAGATCGAAGAGCACCAGCGCCATGAGGAAGATGTCCACCTGACCGAATCTGATGCCGTCGCCGACCGGCTGGAGGCAGCCCACCGCGGTCCAGATCCCGGCGAGCGCAAGCGGCCACCACCGGCCGCAGCGCTGGGCCGGCTCCCGGAAGAGCCACCACACCAGGGCCGCGAGTACGGCGAACTGGGCCAGCGTCCACAACCATCCGGCCAGCCCGAAGGGGATGAGAGCCAGCAGGATGGCGAAGATGGACGCGATCGGCGGGTAGGTGAAGGGCAGCAGTTGCGGCGGCGCGGTCACGGCCGCGTAGACGGGCCGGCCGATGAGGTTGGAGATGCCGGCGTTGCGGTACACCTCGAGGTCGACCAGCCACCGGGTCGGCGGGGTCTGTACCACGAAGTGGTTGATCAGCATGTACGGACGGATCAACGCGACAAGGATGGCTGCCGCCCAGATCCAACGGGACGGGCGGGCGGCAACGGTCACCCCGGCATTCTGCCCTGTCCCCGGATCACGGCGGCGCGGCCGTAGCCGTCAAGGACGCTCGAACCGTGTCGATCTGCCCCTGGTGCGCGGCCCAGTAGGCCGGTGTGGCGGTGATGGTGATGCGGTGCTTTACCCCGGCCGGATCGAACGCGATCACGGCCCAAGCCCGCACCGGCACCTGCGCGACGCACGTCCACTGCAGTTGCAACCCGATGAGGCCGTGCTGCTCCCAGCGCGTGACCGGCACCTTCGGGGTGAAATCGGAGAAACAGCTATGTCCCCGGCCCTGGGTGAAGTCCCAGATGTTGGTGGGGTCGACGTTGTACTGCAGGATCCCTTCGCCGATCAGCGCACGTTCACGCGCGGCTGAGACATCCGTGCCGGCCCGCGGCGCCGTATCGATCTCGTGGGTCACGGTCAGGTCGGCCGGCTGCTCTCCCTGGCCGCCGACCAGCCACACGCTCATATGGACCAGGTCCTGCTGGGCCCGGGCGACGTCCTTGCGCAGGACGGCCCCCATTGCGCCGGCAGGGCCATCTGCAGCGTGTAGTCCTCGACCGTGCCCTTCGGGGGCGTCGAGCTACGCGTGGTCGACGCCCCGGGCACCGAGACCGTCGTACTGCAGCCCGACAACGTCAGCCCTACCGCTGCGACCGCCAGTCCGCGGCGCACCTTTCGCGTCTCCATGGCCGGGACGGTATCGGCGCCGACTCATCGACCGCAGAAGTTATCCACAGCCTCGGTCGATTAGTCTCGGGCCGTGGTGCGGCGTTGGGTGATCGCGGTCGTGTCGATCGCCGCGTTGTTCGCCGTCGCGTACGGCATGACCGGGCTCGTGACCGCCCAGCCCGACCCGAAGCCGGTGGCGACGAGCGGCTCGGTGGTGCTGGTCGCCGTACCCGGACTGGCCTGGACCGACGTCTCCGCCACCCGCACCCCCGACCTGTGGCAGGTGCTCGACTACGGCGCGACCGCCAACCAGGTCGTGCACACCGTGGGATCCACCGCGTGTACGCCGAGTGCCTGGCTCACGCTCGGGGCCGGACACGGCGTCGACGCGGCCGGGTGCGCTGCGCCGGCCCCGGTCGTGAGCGGGGGCACCGCGACCTGGCCGTCCTGGGCGCAGTGGCGATCCGCGGACTCCGGCATCGGCCTGCTCGGCGCAACCGCGACCCGGCACGGTCGCTGCATCGAAGCAGTCGGACCGGATGCGGCTCTGGCCGCGGCGGATTCGACCGGTCGCGTGTCCCATTACGCGGCCTCGCTCGCGACGGCATCGTTCACGACCTGTGCAGTCACGTTGGTGACAGCATCGGCCACCGAGCTCAACACCATCGTGGGGAAACTGCCCGCCACGGCGACGCTGATCGTGACGGGCCTGTCCGACGGGTCGTCCGACGACGCAGGTCTGCGGTTGGCCTACGCCCTGGGCACTGGGGTCCCGGCCGGGGTGCTGCGCTCAGCTTCGACCAAGCAACCGGCCCTGATCCAGACGGCCGATCTCACGGCGACGATGCTGCAGACGCTGGGCGCGTCCTCGCCGCCGGCTGGCGTGCACGGTTCGCCGCTGCAGGTGGTCCCCACCCCGCAAAACGCCGTGACCGCGACCGCGAACAACGCCGCCCTGGCCCGGGCGGTCTCGGTGAATCACGCCGTCCTGGTGTGGTTCTGGCTCGCGTGGGCCGTGCTCTTCGTCGGGTTGCTCGCGATGGTTGTGCGCAGCCGCCCCCGCTGGACCCGGCCCGCACTGGCGTTTCTCGCCGCCGTCCCTATCGGCACCTTCCTGGCCGGGTTGCTGCCCTGGTCGCGGTGGCCGGCGCCGGCACTGTGGCTCGTGGTGCTCTCACTGCTCTGGGCCGGGGTCATCGTGGCGATCGCCTACGCGGGACCGTGGCGGCGCTGGATCGGCTCGCCGTGGGTGACAGTGGGTGCGGTCTCGTCGGCGGTACTGGCGCTGGACGTCATGCACGGCTCGTCGCTGCAACTGCCGGCGATGCTGGGCCTGCAGCCGGAGTACGGCGGCCGTTACTACGGGATGGGCAACGCCGGGTACGCCATCTTCGCGACCGCCGTGCTGCTGCTCGCGGGGCTGCTCGGCGGCCGGTTGATCGCGGTCGACGAACGCCGCCTCGGTGCCTGGACCATCGGATTGCTCTGCGGCGCAGCGGTGCTGGTCCTGGCCGCCCCGATGTGGGGCGCCGATTTCGGTGGGCCGCCGCCCCTGCTCATTGCCGGCGGCATCATGGTGGTCCTGTCGTTGGGCCGCTCGCTGTCCTGGCGACGACTAGCACTGATCGTGGGCGTCGCGGTCCTGCTGGCGGTGATCGCGGGAGTCATCGACGCGTTGCGGCCGGCGTCGTCACGCAGCTATCTCGGCCGCTTCTTCGCCGGTCTCTTCGACGGCTCCGGCGGCATCGTCGGGGAGAAACTGGGGGCGAACCTGCGCCTGCTGGTGGCGACTCCGGTCAGTCCGTTGATCCCGTTGGCGTTGATCTTCTGCGGGTACGTCGTGTGGCTGGCGGGCCGGCCCAACCAGCCCGGGTGGTCGTGGGCCCGGCGACTGGGCGACGCCGTGGGTCTTTCCGAGCCGCTGGAGGTCGCGGCCGACACCCGGGTCGGCGCTGAGGAGGTGCCGTTCCTGCGGGAGACTGCGATCGGCGTCCTGGTGATGTGCGCAATAGCTATGTGTATCAACGATTCCGGGGTCGGAATCCCAGCCATCGCGGCACTGATCGCGTTCCCGTTCGCAGCAGTTCTGGCCACCCGCGATCCGCTGACCACCGCGTGACTTCTGCCCGATGTGTGACGACATCGCCACAAGTCGCTGCCCCCAGCAGCCCCCGCATCACGATGTGTGACGACAGAGCCGAAAATCTGGTCGTGCACCACGGCAGCCCTCTGACAAGGTGGCCACGTGAATTCGTTGCTGCAGCAGTTCCACCAGCAGATCCGTCTGGCGAACCGCGAGTCAGAGGGCGGGCCGGGGATCGTCCGGGACCTGGACGGACCGGTCCGGCGCCGCTACCCGGTCACGCCGGGGGCGTCGTACGCCATGGTCGAGTCACCCGAAGGGCTCGGTGACGATCCGGATCACTGGATCGCCCGGACGGCAGCGTTCTTCACCGCTCGCGGGGAGCGCGTGGAGTGGAAGACGTACTCCTACGACGAGCCGGCTGATCTGGGAAACCGCCTGCAAAGCAATGGTTTTCAGAAGGAGGATGACGAAGCGCTGCTGCTCGGCGAATCCGCTGCTCTTGTGCACGGGGTGGCGCTCCCCGCGGGTGTGACTCTGCGAGAGGCGGATTCGCCGCAGGATTACCACCGCATCCACGAGTTGATGCAGACCATCTGGGGTCCGCGCGATGGCGACATGACCGAGGAGCTGCGCCGCGAGAAGGAGGCCGACCCGACCAGCCTCGACGTCGTCCTCGTCGAGCAGGACCGCGAGACTCCGGTCCTCTGCGCCGCCTGGTGCCGGTACTCCCCGGGCACCGACTTCGCGTCCATGTGGGGCGGTTCGACGCTGCCCCGGTGGCGGCGGAAGGGTATCTACCGCTCGACGGTCACCTGGCGGGCGCAACGTGCGATCGACCGTGGCTACCGCTACATGCGCCTGGACACCTCACCGGACTCCCGGCCCATCCTGACCAAACTGGGGCTGCAACACGTCGCCGAGACCACGCCGTACGTGCACAGTTCACCACTCACCCGTATGGGTGATTGAAGGTCGCCGGTCGATGTGAGCCGGGCGTAGCTTGCCACAGGTAACCGCAGGTCACAGCAATGATGAGCGGATCGGGGCAGGCATATGTCGTTACTCCGGGACCATGCCGAACTGGCCATTTTCCTATGCATCGCGGGCGGCTACCTCGTCGGCAAGCTGCACCTCGGCCCGATCAAGCTCGGCGGCATCTGCGGGACGCTCATCGTCGCGCTGCTGATCGGGACCCAGCACGTCAAGGTCGACAACGACGTGAAGGTCGTCTTCTTCGCCCTGTTCATCTTCTCGTTGGGTTACATGGCCGGCCCGCAGTTCTTCGCCAACCTGAACAAGCGCAGCCTGCGCTTCCTGGTTTTGTGCCTCATCGAGATGGTCAGCGTGCTGGCCATCGCCTTCTTCCTCGCCAAGGCCTTCAAACTCGACCTGGGCACGGCCTCCGGCATTCTCGCAGGCGCAGCGACCGAGTCCGCTGTCGTCGGCACGGCCACAGAGGCCATCGGCAACGTCCCGGGTCTGAGTTCCCAACAGATCACCCAGTACCAGAACAACGTGGCCACCGGTTATACCGTCTGCTACTTCTTCGGCCTGATCACCATCGTGCTGCTGACCAGCCAGATCTATCCACTGCTGCTGCGGATCAACCTTCGTGACGAGTGCGCCAAGATCGCTCGATCGATGCGCGGCTCGAGCGACGCCATCGCCTCCGGTGAGGTGGTCGCCGCCCCCGCTCTGGTGGGACGCACCTTCCAGGTGTCCCAAGCCGCAGGCAAAACCGTCGCGGCCATCGAGTCCGATCTGAACGATGACGTCTCGGTCGAGTCGGTACGTCGTGTCGGGGCGCCCGACCTCACCGTCGACTCCGACCTGGTGCTGCAATCGGGTGACACACTTCTGCTCGTCGGCGAACGCACCGCGGAGATCAAGGCGGACTCGGTCATCGGTCCGGAGGTGGCCGGAGACCCGGAATCCCAGAGCCGGGTGGCCACCAAACAGGTGACGCTGACGCAGAAGGAGGTCGACGGCAAGACCCTGGAGCAGATGCAGGACGAGTACGGCGCGTTGCGCGGCTCCGGCGTCTACGTCACCGAGTTGATCCGCTCCACCGATCAACACCTTCCGGTCACGCCGGCCACGGTGCTTCGACGCGGCGACATCGTCACGCTCGTCGGTGCCCGCGCCGCGATCGACCGGCTGATCAAGAAGATCGGTGTCACGGTCACCAGCAATGCCACCGACTACATCTACCTGGGTCTCGGCATCGTCGTCGGCTCGTTGATCGGCCAGTTGTCGGTCAAGCTCGGAGACGTGCCGCTGTCGCTGGGCACCGGCGGCGGCTGCCTGGTCTCCGGGCTGATCTTCGGGTGGTTCCGATCGCGCACCCAGGTGATCGGCGCCTACCCACCCCAGGCGGCCACCACACTGAAAGATCTGGGTCTGTCGATCTTCATCGCGTGCACCGGCCTCGCCGCCGGCCCCGAAGCCCTCCCCATGCTCAAACAGCACGGCCTGCTCCTACCGCTCGCCGGGATCGGCATGGTGCTCATCCCGGCCACCATCTCGTTGATCGTGGGCCGCCGACTCCTGAAGATCCAGGACCCGATCCTGCTGGGTGCCATCGCCGGCCAGCAGTGCTCGACCCCGGCCATCACCTCTTTGACCCAGACCGCGGACAGCTCCGTGCCGATGCTGGGCTACACGATCACCTACGCGCTCTCCAACTTCTTACTCCCGCTCACCGGTCCGATCCTTGTCGCGATGCTCGTCGCGGCGAAGTAACCCGAGTCGAGACCGGAGGTACACCAGGTGTGGACCTTCCTGATCGGCCATTCTTCGCCGGCAAACTGCACTACCGCTCCATCGCGCTGGGCGCCGTCACCGGATGCCTGGTGGCCGGCCTGGTCATCGGAGCACAGGTCAAGGTGCAGATCGACGGCACGGTCAAGAACCTGTTCTTCACCCTCTTCCTGTTCGCGCTCGGCTACAAGGTGGGCCCGCAGTTCTTCCGGGGACTGAGAAAGGACGGCCTACCTCAGGTCCTCAATGCCGTGATCGTGGCCGTCACCGGCCTGCTGGTCTGTTGGCTGTTCGCGTCCATGCTCGGCTACGGGCCGGGCCTGAGCGCCGGGTTGTTGTCCGGCGCCCTCACCCAGTCGGCCGCCATCGGAACCGCGAGCGATGCCATCGCCAACCTGCCCGGCCTGAGCGCAGCGCAGGTGCAGCAGCAGCAGAACCTGGTCGCCGTCGGGTACGCCGTGTGCTACCCGCTGGGCACCATCTTGTGCGCAGTCCTGCTGGCCAACGTGCTGCCCAAGCTCTACCACTGCGACCTCGCGGCCGAATCGGCAGAACTGTCAAAGGAACTCGACACACCCGACGACGACCCTGACACCCGCAACGCATACGAGGAATCGGTACTTCGGGCCTACACCGTGGATCACGACGAGCTCGTCGGCAAGACCATCGACCAGTTCGAGCAGGATCAGAAGCAGCACGGACGGCGGATCTACATCACGCGGGTCCGTCGCGGCGGGACCATCATCCACCACACCCAGGACACCGTCCTGCAGCGGGGACGTCGTCGCGGTCAGCGCCCTGCGCCACGACCTGGTGGACTTCGACGCCCGCACCAATATCGGACCGGAAACCGACGACGTCACCCTGCTGGGCTACCTCAGCGAGACGATGCGCGTCGTCGCGTCCAACGACCACGAGCTGGGCCGCACGATCTCCGAACTACGCCAGCAGCCGTTCATGGTCGGGGTTTACATCGACAAGCTCTATCGGGCCGGGTCGGAATACCCGTACGTGCTGGCCACCAAGGTCGAGCGCGGTGACACGCTCATCCTGACCGGTCCCAAACGCCTCGTCGACCCGGCGGCCAGAGCCATCGGCGTACCCGTCCCTACGAGCTTCGCCACCGACATGGTGTGGGTCGGACTGGGCACGTTCCTCGGCGGCTGCCTCGGCATCCTGGCGGTGACCGTCGGCGGCGTCCCGATCTCCCTGTCCACCTCCGGCGGCGCCCTCATCATGGGTCTGGTCTTCGGCTGGCTGCGCGGCAAATACCCGACGTTCGGTCACGTCCCGCCGGGCGCCCAATGGATGATGGACACCCTCGGACTGTGCGTGTTCGTGGCCATCGTGGGCTTGAACGCCGGTCCGTCCTTCGTGTCCGGTCTCAAGCAGGCCGGCTGGGGGTTGCTGGTCTTCGGAGCGATCGCCACCGTCATCCCGTTGATCGTGGGGTTCTTGTTCGGGCACTACGTGCAAAAGATCCGCTTCCCGATCCTCATGGGTGTGCTCGCCGGCGGCCAGACCACTACCGCAGCGATCGGTGCGGTCAACGAGACGTCGCGATCGCAGATCCCCACGCTGGGGTACACGATCCCCTACGCCATCAGCAATGTCCTTCTGACCATCTGGGGGCGGTCATCGTCATCCTCAACCACTGATCCGAACACACGACTCGTCCGATAGGAGACCCGCCATGACCACCCAGACTTTCACCCGGGCCGAGATTCACCGTCTTTCGCAGCTCAGCCCCTTCGAACTCAAGAACAAATTCATCGAACTGGCTCAGGAGGCACAGGCTGACCAGCCCGGCCAGAAGGGCAAATCCAGCGTGCAGATGCTCAACGCAGGTCGGGGCAACCCCAACTGGGTTGCCACCGGGCCGCGCGAAGCCTTCTACGCCCTGGGCTACTTCTCGATCGCTGAATCACGCCGGGTTTGGACGGCCGACAATCTGGGCGGAATGCCCGATGCACCGGGAGCTCACGAGCGGTTCGAGTCCTTCGTGCACACACACCCCGACCTACCCGGCGTCGACCTGCTGAAGCGGAGCGTCGACTACGCCATCAGCACCTTCGGTTTCGATGCTGACGCCTTCGTCCATGAACTCACCGACAGTTCGATCGCGGACAACTATCCGGTGCCGGGCCGGGTGCTGAAGTACACCGAGACCATCCTGCGCGCCTACCTCGCCAAGGAAATGTACGCCGGCAAGAACCCGGGCGAGTCGCTCAAGCTGTTTCCGACCGAGGGTGGCACAGCCGCGATGTGCTACATCTTCGACTCGTTGATGAAGAACGGCCTGCTGCACCACGGCGACAAGATCGCTTTGCTGGTACCCGTTTTCACGCCGTACATCGAGATCCCCGAACTGGACACGTACGGCTTCGACGTCACGCGGGTCGAGGCGTCGCTGTTCGCCGAGACCGGTGTGCGCGAGTGGCGGTACCCCGAGGAGGAGATCGCGAAACTCGCCGACCCCGACATCAAGATGGTCTGCATGGTCAACCCCTCCAACCCGCCGTCGCTGGAGTTGGGCGACCGGGCCCGGCGGCAGATCATCGAGATCGTGGGGACGAGCAACCCCAACCTGATCATCGTCACCGATGATGTCTACGGCACGTTCGTCGAGGGGTTCCACTCCATCGCCGCCGATCTGCCGCGCAACACGCTGCTGGTCTACTCCTACTCCAAGCACTACGGAGCGACCGGCTGGCGGCTGGGCGTCATCGGCCTGGACGACGACAACGTCATCGACGAGATGATCGCGGCCCAGTCGCAGGCCGATAAAGACCGCCTCAACAAGCGGTACGGATCCTTGACCCTGGAGCCGGAAAAGATCAAGTTCATCGACCGGCTGGTCGCCGACTCACGTCAGGTCGCGCTGAACCACACGGCCGGTCTGTCACTGCCGCAGCAGATGATGATGGTGCTGTTCTCGATCTTCGACCTCTTGGATGAGGGTCAGGACTACAAGTACCGCGTCCGGGAGATCGTGCAGCAGCGCCTCGGCCTGCTTCTGGAGGGCGTGCAGCTCACCGTGAACGACGACCCGCACCGCGCCGGCTATTACATCGAACTGGACCTGCTCGCTGAGGCGCAGCTCAAGATGGGCCAGGAATTCGTGGACTTCCTGCAGGCCAACTACGAGCCGGTCGATCCGCTGTTCCGCCTGTCGGCCAAGACGGGTGTGGTGCTGCTCAACGGCGGCGGTTTCGACGGGCCGGAGTGGTCCGTTCGGGTGTCCCTGGCCAACCTCGATGACCTGGACTATCTCAAGATCGGCCACCATCTGCAGACGATCATGGACGAATACGCCCAGGACTGGGAGGACTCGAAGGCGAAGGATCAGACCGGGAAGAAATAGACCGCCACCCCAACCACCCGAACGCCGCGACGATCACCCAACCCAGGTACGGCGCGACGTTCTCCCGGAAGCCAAGGGTCCAGTTGGCGGTGCTCTGGTCCAACCCGCTGGCCCGGCCGGGCGCGTAGGCCAGGGCCATGATCACCGCGCGTACGACGAACACCGGGTCCCACACGAACGACATCAGCAGCGGCAACAGCAGCCAGGTTGTCGCGTCGTACCACGGCAGTGTGTAGGGCGCGAGGAACGCGAACGCCGTCGACAGCACGAACGTCATCACCACGGCGTACCGGGTCAGCGGATCGGGGATCCGATCGGCCAGGCCGTAGTGCCGGATCACCGCCCACAACCCCATCGCGAGCAATACCATCGCCGCCGCCGCAAGCACGAACACGATCGTGGTGACAAGCCATTCAGGCAGGCCGATCACCCGCAGCAACCGGATCGGCAACGACCACGGCGAGGCGTAGGAGAACGAGCCACCGGCCGCGCCGAGTTGGTGCAGCACGTGCGGACCGGCTACGACGTAACACGGCACGATCACCAGCAGTGCCCCGCCGAGCAGCGACCACAGGCGCCCGGGCAGGATCCAGGTGCCGCGAGCGCCGATCTTGCGCCGATCCACCTGCCACCACGCCCACGCCAGCGCGAGGCCGACCACGCCGTAGGTCACCTTGGTGCTGAAGGCTGCTCCGACGAAAGCGCCGGCGAGCCACGGCGAGCGACGGGCGGCGAGAATCGCTGCCACGACGAAGAATCCGGCGATCAGATCAACGTGGGCGCCC